>NZ_AP043766.1:0-9910 GCF_055391965.1 Salinicoccus siamensis | reverse complement strand
AAACACCGGAGATCTATTTATAGATCCATCTGTTTTAATAAGACTTTGAGTGGAGAAAAGCCCCCTAAAAATCCAAAAATAAATCAGCTTCCCTGAGTGCCATGCAGCACGGCCGGGGTTAACCCCACACCCGATCGGCCACATGAAATTTGATCGGGAGGGTGTACCCCCTTGAACTGCGCACGGCCTCAATCTGCCGTTGAATCCGAGGGACTGCCACGATATACACGACCCCGTTCAATTCATCGTGTGCATACATCCGCGCATAGCGCTTTAAAATCTCCTCATACTTGCCTTTCGATTTTTGGGTCAGCTCATATTCAATCGCTAGGGCCTGTTTCCGCCCGTCCACCCGTTTGATATGCAAGTAGCCGTCCGGCACTTTGCGCTTTACAGTGTCGATATTACGGGAGCGTTTCCAGTCCGAAGTCGCATCCACCTGCTCAATCAGATCGTCATCAATCAATTCCCGTTCCGTGGTAAATCCCACTTGGGAGACGGCATCTTTCGTTCTCAACCGCAGATACTGTTTTATGATATAGTCCGCCACCCGCAAATCATGCACCAACTCGGATTGGTTAAGTGTCCGCAATGCATGCATTGGCTCACTCACTAACCCGGTGGCCCCTGGTGTGATATAGACATAATAGAGTGGCCCAATATTTCCCTTTTTAATATAGCCCCGTTTCGTCAAAAACCGCAGTATCTTATATAACATATGCCGACTAATTGCCCCTTCGAAAAACGCAAACAGCGTCTTGTTTCCGATCACCCCAAATCGATTGATCAGATCCAACACCTGCGTTTTCTGTGCCCCAATAATCTGCATACCTGCCCCTCCTTTTTTCATATACGCCCACTTTAATGCACCATTCACATCCATTTTCATTTTCACTTATCCGTCGCTTCAATTGCCATTTTTAATGCCTCACCCATCAACCACCTACCCACCCCATCCCGCTCTATATATCT
Source organism: Salinicoccus siamensis (assembly GCF_055391965.1). Taxonomy (NCBI): domain Bacteria; kingdom Bacillati; phylum Bacillota; class Bacilli; order Caryophanales; family Staphylococcaceae; genus Salinicoccus; species Salinicoccus siamensis. The sequence goes on along the minus strand of NZ_AP043766.1, from coordinate 8,938 downwards.
TGTCTGGTTCCACTTCATTTCTAAATACTGTCTAAACACCTTCCAATAGACGCCCGCTGCCGACACGCCCCACATCCCCTACAGCCGCCCACACACTGCCATTTTATCCTTGACCTCCCAATCGGGCACGTAGTGATTGGGAGGTCAAGGATTGAGAAGGGTAACACACCCCTTCGAATATGGCGGCCGTGGGCGGCGTGACGGGTATGCGGGCGTCCATAACCTGTCTAAATGCAAACGGACGCACTGACCCCCTGTTTGCCCCCCCTTTATACCCCCATTTAGAAAGTGTTTGGAAACATCATATCTCCAAAATCACACACTGTGACGATCGGGAGATGAGGGATACGCCCCATTAGAAAAGATGTAACACACCCTGCAACACCGGTCACAGAAGAATCTGTCGTTAGATCAATCAAGCCATTGCAGTTCTAAAATCGGCCGCATTGGTATAGGCATAGACATCGTCATAGAACTCACCATTAAACCCAATGTGCAGCAGGGTTCGATTCAAATAGGCATAGAGATTATAGACGGGCTCGCCTTCGCCGCGGTGGTACCGACGGAGGGCTTTAACCAAGGATTCCAGGCCATAGGTGATGGCATCATTCTGTTGGATGGCGTCTAGATCAAATGTGGCCAAACGATTCACAGCGGTCTTGTATAGGGCAGTCAATTGGGCGTCACTGAAGAAGGGGATGAATTGGTGGTAAATCCCCTCGGGTACAATGCGATTGGCGAATGTGGCATTTTTGATGTTGTCGATGCGGGTTAATTTCATTTTTTTGCGCATGCGCTTATATTTACGGCCTGTACTACTAAACAGAGAATTTAATAGTTTTAAAGAATACATAGTTTGTTTTTTGACCTTGATGTACGCAAATGCTTGCTGTTGTTGGCGTTTGACGGCCGTTTTCACCGTGTTGCGATGCGACGCTTTACGATATGACACATGCTTTTTTTGAATGGCTTTCTGCTGATCGATTCGATTGATGATGTAGATGTTCGCACCCTTGCCGCCGGATTTTTTACGGGAGGTGTTGGCCACTGTAATGAAGCCATTGTCGGCCAAGTATTTGAGATGACGGTGGATGGCACGGGTCGACCGCCCCACCGCATTGGCAATCGTCGCCACCTTCAGATGTGACACTCCGATCACCTTACAGGAATGTTGTTTTAAGACATTGAGCGTCTCATAGTGTGGTTTGCTGATACGGGCATTGAATTGGCGGACGGTCGCATCCATTTCTTGGATGCTGTCGAAGTTTTGGTAGTCGGTGAAGTGGACGAGTGTGTAGTGTGTGGTCATGATTTCCAGTCCTTTCGGTTCAGAAAAGCAAAAGAGTGTCGCCGTAAGTCTACGGCGACACTCTTAGAAAAAATGACCCTTCGTTATCTTGAATCCTTGTAAAATAGTTTAAAAATCGCTATAATACGGGTATCATAAAGATAACGAAGAGTACCTAAGTGTTTGCCGTGGGGGATTCACGGTGAGCGATTACAGGATAGTTGGTAGCTGTCCTGTAATGCAGGTACTCTTTATATTTTCCGTTCAGTTATTTACAGATAATTGTATCGGTTTTCATGAAGTAGTGCAAACTATAATTACATATTGATTATAATCGACCAAACAGGCGGGCCCAGAAACCGCCTGTTTTTTTATGTGCTTGTGGGGCATCGATTACTTCGTTATCCTCCTGATTTTGGGGGAGTTCCGTAGCACTGTCTTCTGAAAATGGGGCTTCACTCTTCTCATCTTCTTCATTTGTGTGTGTAGATGTTTCTATCTGTAGGTGTTGTGCCTCTATTTTCTTTAATCGCTCATCTAAATCCTTTTGATTGGTTAAAAGGTGCTCTAAAAGCGTAATAGCATACTCTAGGCGTTCACTTTTACCGTCTGGCCCATTAATCTCTTCATTGACTGCATTGGCCTTTGAAGGGGTTTCCTGGACATCTAGAAGTGCCTTGAATTCATCCAACCGTAGAACCACTGATTCGGCAGCGTCCTGTACGCCCTTTTTTTCCTCCTTGACCAAGCGCACCATTTCGACAACGGCCATCCGATCCAATTCATTAAACAATCGATTTTGACGATTATCTCGTTCTATCTCAGGATACCCTTCCGTTTCTTCTAACACCCGGACATATCGCCTGATGGAATGTTCAGATGCGCCTGTTTCCTCTATCAAATTGATGGTTTGATAATATCTTTTTGGGTCATGTGTGGACAATGGATTATCTCCTTTTCATATGATGAAATGCACGGCACACGTTTAGCGTGTGTACTCGAACGCCTTCGAACATGCACGCCACACGTGTGGCGTGCATGATATTATATAAAACCTTATTTAAAGGCTTTAATTAACGTTCACTAGATATTTTTCATTATACATAATAAATGCGTCAGTTAATGGCGGTGTACACTTTAACTCATTAAATTTAAGAGGATATTCTGAAATGTTGAGCGAGACCTTAAAAAAAGACGCGGTATTTGACGCGTCTTTTTTTAAGTGCTAATATTACCTTGAGTTGACTCAAATATTAGATTTGTAAGTTGCTCAATATCGGCGTCGGCTAATTCTTCTGATAAATATTCATTTCCTAGTGTATTCAAAATTATTTTGTAATCTTCTACAATATTTTGGTTAATAATTGGAGCGTCTATTTCTTTCCAACTGTTATAGGCGAGAGCTTTAAAATCAGGGCTTTGTTCTTCTAGTACTTTGAGGATTGTATTATTATGATATCGAAATTGCTCTATCACTTTTGGAAATGAAACATTATTATGTACATACTTACCACCAGCCGAAAAAAGATCTCTTATTGAAGGGCTATAATAAAAATAAGTCGATATTAAATATTCCGTAACCCTTTTATAATCACTCTTGGATTTTAAGATATCTTGAGGATATAAGATTAATAATTCAGAGATCAATTCATCCTTTTTACCTTTATCTAAATCTTTTATCAATGTAGGGAGAACATTTTCAGGTTCAGATATGTACCACTGTGCTTTATTGGAATTCTCTCTTAGTATTTTTTGGACGTATGAATTTTTTTCTAGTTCACTCATTTCTCTGATAATGTCATACTCAGATTTAGAATTAAATATACTGTTTTGAGTGTCCATATTAATAAAGTATCTTGGTTTATGAGTGACTTTTATATCTTCTGTCACAGTCCAATATGGAGCGTATTTAACTTTATAATATGGCTCATTCTTCTTTTTATTAATTGTGCCGAATAATAAATAAATATCTTGATAATCTTGAGAACTTATACTTTCAAATACTGATCCCCCATTGTTGATCCAAGAACCATCTGTTCTACTTTTTAATTCTAATCCATATTTAATATTGTTTATAAGAATGTCTATGTCAGGAAAATGATGTCCATAATTTTCTCTGAATTCGACGCCATCAATATCCCATTCTTTAATCACATCATTAAACAGTACTTCAAAACCATTATAATTTCCTTTGGAAACTAAATACTTTTCTTCAGCAAGGGTATTTTCTATTTTATCTTTTATTTCGGATAATAAATCATGTATTGAATATTCCATAACTACACCTCTTTTTAAATTTATAGATAAGGATGAGATAAATGACTAACACATACTACGAGAAAGATATAAGTACAATAAATACTAAAACTTTACAAATTCCTAATGATATTAAGCCGTTAAACATAGTAAGTTTATTCTCTGGTGCAGGGGGCATGGATTTGGGCTTCATTGGAGACTTTAAATTTTTAGATGAATATTATGATGGGAATCCTTATAACATTGTATTCGCTAATGATATTTTTAAACAAGCTGCAGATATTTATGAATACAATTTCAAACATAAAGTTGAAACGACAAGCATTACCGATTTAGATTTGAATGAGCACTTGCCTAATATAGATGTTGATGTTGTATTGGGAGGGTTTCCTTGTCAGACCTTTAGCTACTCTGGAAAGCGTAGCGGGTTGAGTGATCCACGAGGTCAGTTATACATGCAAATGATTAGAGTACTAAAACATTATAAGCCCAAAATTTTTATTGCTGAAAATGTAGATGGTATAAGAAACTCCAAAAAAAATAATGTTGGTGCGAATGTTGATCAATCAGCGTTAGATACCATATTAGAGGATTTTGATGAAAGTGGCTATGATGTTCAATACCGTATATTAAACTCAGCAAATTTTGGCGTACCTCAAATTCGTAAAAGAGTTATTATAATGGGTATTCGAAAAGACTTAGGCAGTGTTGAAGATCAATTTTATCCTATGCCTACAAATGATCAATTCGGCAATGAAACCGGTAATAAATGGCTTACTGCTAAAGATGGTATTGATGATTTATGGGAAAATATAGATGCGACTGTCATACCCAACCATACGTTCCGTGATTATTCTAAAGCTAAGTTTTATCCAGGTAAAAAAATGCAAGGTAATAATAGAATTTTTCCAGATAGACCAGCTCCTACTATCAGGGCGGAGCATCATGGTAATATAGAAGCTCATTATAGATATAGTAAAGAAGAAGAAGATGTTACTGGATGGAGAAGATTAAGTGTAAGAGAATGTGCACGTTTACAGTCATTCCCAGACTCATTTAATTTTGTAGCAAGTGCGTCTTCGTCATATAAAGCAATAGGTAATGCTGTTCCACCTGTAATGGCATGGCATATAGCTAGAGCTGTATTTCACACTTTAGATAAACTTGGTTTGATTGAATTTAATAAACAAAAATTAAATGGATAGGACAACAACCCAGGTTGAAAGTCTTGGTATAATTAAATTTACAATACTATTCAACACATTCAAGTCATCTTTTGAGGTATTGTTAATAAAATTCTGGCCGCATAAACAAATGTAAATCTGTTTATGCGCCCAGAATTTTATTCATTTATCACTGTTAAAAATTCATCAATTTAAATGTTCAGCTTATGTCGATTAATCACATTATATATGGTCCCCTTTGATACCCCTGTCAGCTTCATGATCTCATTAATAGAATGCTGTTTGCTCTGATAGAGTGAGACAATCATTGCTACTTTTTCTTGCGTAATCTGGGGGCGTCCCCCGACTCGGCCCCGTGCACGAGCCGCATCTAATCCTTTTTTTGTTCTTTCACTGAGTAGATTCGCTTCCAGTTCTGCGAAGCCACTCATCATGGTAAAGAACATTTTTCCCATCGCATCTCTTGTATTAATGTTCATATCAATAATTTCCAACTCTATATTATTATTTTCAAGATGTTGGGATAAATCGATTAGTTGTCTTGTGGTGCGGCCCAATCGATCCAATTTCGTGATGACCAGGGTGTCGCCCGATCGCAAGTAATCGAGACAGTTATCCAATTCGGTTCTGTTATATTTGCGCCCACTGACCTTTTCCGAAAAGATACGCTCACACCCGACCGCTTTCAATGTATCGATTTGACTATTCAAGTTCTGATCACGGGTACTGACCCGCGCATAGCCCACTTTAGTCATGTTTTGACTCCTTTCTAATCTGCTTTATTGCATCAAATACGCACTCTCCCCCAGTTCCACTTCATAAAACTGGTCTCACAGTGCATGGCATCGTTCAAAAACTCATATACTTTCGAATAATATGGACATTGATTAGTATACTGGTTTTTGGACTCAATTTATATGAATAAAGGCCGATTTCATAGATGTGACAAATCTTCCAATAAACGGTCGATTATTAGACTTTTTAGAGTATGCTAAAATAAATAAAAAATGAGGTGAAACTAGTGTCAAATATAAAAAATTACGTGAAAAAAATAAGCGACGTTGAAAAGGCGATTAAAAAAGATTTAAAGTGTTTAAATTCTCGAAAGTATAAACAACTATTATGTGATTTTGAATATGAGAGTGGTGAAATTTCTGATATAAATGCGATAATACCAGAAAATCTAATGAAAAATGAAGAAGAGAGAAATAAAATTAAAGCAAAAATTGAGGATTGTGTGCCTGAAAATACTAGTGGAGTATATGTTTTTAAAGTAGTAGAATGCCTATCAGAGGGTGCTTCAGTTTTTGATAGCAAATGGGAGAAACATCGTGAGAACAAAAAGACTCCTGCATTAATTAAGAAGAATAAGGAGTCTCCTATTCTTTATGTAGGAAAAGATAATAACTTACGTACAAGACTATTAAATCATATATATGGAGTGTCAAAAGACCAAAAAACTGGGGAATACCTTTGGCAGAGTACCAGTGGTTTAAAATTAAGTGGATTTATTATAGATAATCCAGATTTTAAATTTAAAGTAGAGTTTTTTTATATTATAAAAGGTGATTCTGACGATAAAACTTATATGCTATTAAATCAATTAGTTGAAAAAGTACTGCATGATCAACTGAATCCAAGATTAGGATCTTCTATGTCATAAAATAATTTAATTTACAAAATAAAACTATAAGGGGGTTAGTTAATGAAATTTTCTAAATTAAAGATGGTAGATAAATTATCTTCCCATGGCTTAATTTATTTTAACAATGTTGAAGAGCCAAAAAGCGGTTTACTAGAATATAATGACAACCAGATAAATTTAACTTTTGTGGTAGAGGGCTTCTTAGATACATTAGAAGAATTAGAGCTCAATATAACAAGTATTACGTTCATTACCAGTTTGGGGGAGAAATTAGAACTACGTGGTGGGATTGTAATAAATTCAAAAAATAATTCTAACAATATCACTACTGTCGAAGTTATCTACCAATATCTGTTACTAGATACCAAGCCCCAAGTTGAATCAGAGTCAGAAGAAAATAATTATAATAATTTTAAAATATACTGTTCGTACTTTAAAGACATATTTACAAACTCACCTTTTAAGTACGGGAGAAAGAAAGAGGACCGGTTTCATAGCAGTGTTGAACTAAATTTAGAGAGTACTCTGGGAGTATGTCTAATAAATAATCGTGTAGAAGTAACAGATTTTATTCTTGCAAATCAATATAACCGTGGTGAAGATTTCGACTTAAAATTTGATTATACTCCATTTTTAAATTTTAAATTCAAAGAACCTCAATCATTCAACAATATCATTTCACTAGCAATGAAAATTCGTAATCTAATCTCTTTTATTACTGAACATCAAATTAAAGTAGAAGAATTATATATATCTAACAAAGAGAAAAATTATAAACTATTCTGGGCGAACGAATATAACATACAAGTATCTAAACCTTCTAATGAGTTGATTTTTCAAGTTAAACCTTTTTTAAAAAGAAGATTTTCTGAATTTATTGATGGATATTTTAATAATGAAGACAAGCTCACTGATATATTTGATACTTACGTTAATAATATATATAAGCCAATATATGAGGATGATTATTTACTTTCACATATAATCATTTTAGAAGGATTGCATAGAAGGTTTATTTGTGAACAAAAAAGAGACTTGAAAATAAGATTAGAAGAAATTTTCAAAAGTATAGACAAGGAAATAATAGATTCAATCTTTTCTGAGATTGAATTAGATGAAAAAATTATATCTTACTTAAAGGATTTTAGACATTACCACTCACATTTTTTTGATGTTAATGAGAAACCTCAAATAGATGTCGATAAAATCGAAGTTGCTAAATTACTTAGAAAAGTAATAAAAGAATTCATTTATCTTAAAATTAATATTGGAGAATCATATATACTTTCAAAACCTCAACAATATAAATTTAAGAGCTTTAATAATCTACAATAGAAAATTTGTTCAATATTCATTTGCCAAATCATGACTGGTTAAAAATTATAGGTATATATTTCTATTATAAACACTTCGCACTCTTAGGGTAGACCCTAAATAGACAGTATGATGACATTGGGACTACTGGATTTAGAGTGTATCATTAGGATGCCTTTTAATTTTGCTCAGAAAAAATGTTAAATGAAAAACGTGTTAGAACATAGCTATAAATATATCAATTTTTAAAGAAAGGAAACGTGAAGATGGAAGAGAACAAACGCGTGTATGGATATATTAATCAGCTCGGTAAAGAAATAAAAGTCGCATTTAAAGATGGCAAAGCAATGCGCGGAAAATTGTTGTTTGCAGGAAAGTATGAAATTTATTTAGATGTGGATGGCCAGGAAGTCACGATATTCAAACACGCAATCAAGTATATCGTTTAAACGCTGTCTGATAAAAACACCATTTCCCTAACCCACAGAGTGAGCTATACCCCGAATGATGGCAGTGAATAAAACGACCATTACTCGGGGTTTTCTATGTCCGATCAGAAATCTTTTTCTAATACTGCTCTGACTCATTCACTGAAAGTGACTTCTTTTTCTTGCGCAATCATTTTTAGCCGAACCGTCTCTTGTTCATCAAAATCTTTTACATCAATTCGTGCCATCTTTTATCAATCTCCTTCCAATTTAGATGTACCTCAACAGGTACATTTGTAATATTACATCAAAAAATAGCTGTTTTCATGTACTTAAACAGGTACATTTGGTTAAAATCCGGACGGAAAAGTATATTGTCGGCACTGCCGACATATCAAGGTTTTTGAGGTTTTGTAGGATGAAAATCCGGAAAAACCTCCTTATGCTCTTACTGCATTTACTGATTTTCAGCTTTTGTATTTCATTTTAAATAGAATACACTCTAAAAATAATTGGAAATCCATCTTCCAAATCATAAGTTGAAGCAAATCTCATGGGGTTATTTAATCGACTTGCTGTCGCAGAATGATGTAGAAGTGACATACTAGACCCATAATTAAGATGGGTACAATGGCAGTGGGATTTTTAGTTAAAACGGAGAAATGGGAAGCGCTGCATAAGAAAGGGAAAGAATAGATGCAGGATGGCATGTCAGAAATCCAAATAAGCGCATATGAGCGTTCAAATCATGTTTAGGGTGCTTTCCTATGATTTAAGTCCTTACAAGTGTTTTGAAGGCTCTTTTTGATGTTTTGATATATAT